>NZ_DBNGMQ010000051.1:0-4598 GCF_057126245.1 Yeosuana sp.
CCGTTATGGTAAAATAAAGCCGCATATAAACTAAATTCAAAGTTTGTATACCCCAAACCAATCTGAAATACCATACACATTAAAATTCCAGAAGTCATTAAAATAATGGGTAACACTAACAGAGCACCGAATTTTGATAAAAAGAAAACCCAATTTTTAACTGGAGTCGCATCAATAATAAGGTTAAAATTTAGGCTGCGCTCTTTCCAAACTATTTCTGAACTATAGAATACAATTAAAATCAGACTAAAAATGGTTAATGGCCTCACAATTAATTCTATCAATTGATTTGTGAAAGGATATACGCTGACGCCATATTCACCGCCACTTATAACGGTAGAATATAATTCTGAAAACAAAATAAACAACCACATTAATAGAACTGCTACAAAAGGTAAGCTTCTGAAAACGCTTTTCAACTCCACCTTTAACAAGGCTAAGAATGCAAGACTTTGAGCTTTAAGATTGTAAAATGCCTTTATTGGTCTATAGACCTTTACCTGTAGTTTGTTTATTTTATATTTCGGTGCTTTCTTTACTTTTTTAGTGATTTTTCGGAACGAAAACAGCCTAAAGGTTACTAAAAGAAATCCAAAGGAAACCACGATCCAAATGAGACGATTCTTTAGAAATAATCCAGTAAAAGAAAGAAATTGTGTATTCTTTTGAAAAGGCGTCCAATATTGTGTTTGTTCAAAAAAGGCGGCGATTCCGAATGGATCTGCAAGGGCTGCAAGAGCCATGCTTTCTGGAGAAGCCGGAACTGCTTGTGCCATTAATGGCGAATTTAAAAAGATGGAACTCACAAAATATAACATGTAAATAAATACGGCACTGACATAGGTTGCCGTGCTATTTTTAGTTAATGTGCTCGTAGAGAATATTATTGTGGAGCAGATAAAAATGTTCGGAATTACGATATACAACCATGGTTGTAAGTACGTCATTAACTGAAAATCCGCAACTCTTTCTGGATCTAAATTAGACGTGTTAATTCCCAAAAAATATCCAATAAGAAAAGGCGAAAATGCAAGAACACTAAAAATGAATGTTCCCAGAAAACGACTCCAAAAGTAGTGGCTCTTTTTTATTGAAGAACTATAAATTAAACTCTCCGTATTGTATTGTTTGTCTCTAAGCATAGCGCTTATTGCAAAAAACATTGTTATAAATACACTCCCTAACGTAAGAATACTTGTTTGAAAATACACCTGATATGCAGCGTTAAAATTAACCCCTGTAGGAGCAAAACCTTGTCTTCCAATAAATACGCCCAAGACCAAAAACAAGATTGCAAATACGGGAAATGCACGTTGTTTTAATTGATAATAAACTTCGAATTGAATTAGCTTTTTAAACATAACTTAGGCGCTTTTAATTGCTTGATTAAACACTGTTGCGAAATAAAAATCTTCTAAATTTGGTGTTATCATTTCAAAACCTTCCTCAGGTTTTTGTTCTGATAATACGCGAATTTGAGTTTCTCCAGAAACGAGCTTTGTAGAGATGATATCAAAAGCTTTGTTAAAACTATCAATATCTGTTTTCGGGATGATTTTTGTCCATATTTTGCCTTCGATCGAAGCAACTAGTTCTTTTGGATTGCCTTCTGAAATGATTTCACCATTAGCAAGTATGGCCATTTTGGGACATAAATTCCTAACATCTTCTACAATATGAGTTGAAAGAATTACAATTACATTTTCCCCAATCTCGCTCAATAAGTTTAAGAAACGGTTGCTCTCTTCTGGATCCAATCCAGCTGTTGGTTCATCTACAATTATTAATTGTGGATTTGCTAATAATGCTTGTGCGATGCCAAAACGCTGGCGCATCCCACCAGAAAATGTGTACACTGATTTTTTACGATGCTGATATAGATTTACTTGTTGCAATAATGCGGTTACTTGTGCTTTACGCTCTTTTTTATTAATAATACCTTTTAAAATAGCCAAGTGATTCAGTAATTTTTTAGCAGAAATTTTAGGATACACGCCAAACTCTTGAGGTAAATAGCCTAGATTTTCGCGAACATATTGTGGTGATGCAATAATATCTACACCATTGAATGATATATTTCCGGAAGATGGTTCTTGTAAAGAAGCTATGGTGCGCATTAGTGATGATTTCCCTGCTCCGTTGGCTCCTAATAAACCAAACATCCCATTGGTTATTTCTAAATTGATTCCATTTAATGCCTTGACACCGTTAGGATATATTTTTGTCAGATTTTCTATGGTCAATGTATTCATGATTTTTACTTTTTGATTGATGTGTTTAAATATTTATAAGTATGAGATGCTTTAATTAATTTGTGGGTTCTGTTTTAAAAGGTACTCTATTAAAAACAATAGGATCTAATCTTCGCTCTAACTCTATTTTTAAACCAAATATCTCACCTTCAAAATTTGTCATAAAATTTATACTCCTGTCTTGATATTTTGACTCAACTATATTATCAATAACATTATAAGTTTCAAATACGTTAGGGTGAACCGGGTTCAACCACAACGTTTTTGAAGGGAGTTTAACAAACAAAGAATCATTTTCTTTAACCACTTTAAAAGTCCCATAACCTTTATGTGTGTAGGTTCCTGTATATTGTTCTAAAGCACGAACAGACTTAATAGATTCGATAGTTTTCGCTTCTTGCACTTTGGTTTGTTGTTGAGCATATTTTTCTAAAAATGCCATCCAGTCTTCCGTTTCAGGAGTATCTAATAATATATCTACAACTATATTTCTGAGAACTTGAGGGAGTGCTGATCGGTTTTGATTTGTTAAAATTACAATTCCCAAATCGTCAGCAGGAAACAAAGAAACATCAGCAGTAAACCCATCAATACCACCACCATGATCTGCACGATAATGTCCTTTATAAGCTTTTGCAAACCATCCGTAGCCATAATTATTCATAAACGTACCTGTATCAGATTTTTTAGGTAATTTACCCGTAACAACCATTTGTGAGCCAGTAGCTGCTTTAATATAAGTACTTGGCAATATTTGTTTATCATTGTACTTTCCGTTATTTAACCAAGTAATCATCCATTTTGACATATCAGTAACCGAACTATTTATAGCTCCTGCTGGTTCTATAGCTGTAAGATCAAAGTAATCGATTTTTGTATTGATGCCGTCTTCAATAACATAACCAATAGCTGCTTGATTATTGTTTTTTAAAGCATTGATAGTTGTGTTAGAATTTGTCATTTCTAGTGGTTTAAACAAGCTTTGGTCAATGTTTTGCCCCCAACTTTTTTCGGTTAAGCGTTCTACAATAGCACCTTGTAGCATATACATCAAGTTATTGTATCTCCATTTTGACCTCACAGGAGCTACGGGTTCTAGAAATTTTATACGTGTTATTAATTCATCCTTTGACTCGGGGGTGAAAAACTTCCAAGTCGCATCATGCCTCGGCAATCCAGTACCGTGCGTCATTAAATCTTTAAGGGTTATTTGTGCATTCATTTCTGAATTAAAAAATTGTAATTCAGGAATGTATGTTCTTGGAGATTCATTTAAATTTACTTTGCCTTGGTCTTCTAAAATTCCAATTAGTGAGGCTGTAAATGCTTTAGTAACAGAACCAATAGGAAATACTGTGTTTGTTGTAACTGGTAATTTGTTTTCAAGGTCACGATAACCAAACCCCTTAGCATACACCATTTTGTCACCTTTTACAATGGCAATAGCAAATCCTGCTGCTTTACTTTTTTCTAGTACAGTAGTAAGCTCTTTATCTACTCCTTTAATTTTTTCTAGAAATAAAGTATCCTTGTTTTGCGCGAATGCATTTCCTAAACAAAGTACTAGTAACGCAATACTAATTATTTTTCTCATGATTTTATATTTAAATTGATTATGAAACAAATATCACATCAAAGCCTGATTATAAAAACAATAGATGATGAACCAAAGACTAATTACTACACATATAACTTTAAATGAATCAAACAATGGTTTAACTAAAAAAAAGTGTTGTTGGTTGTGATTTTAACTGTGTTTATCAATAATGTTGTGAGAATCCACTAACAATAGTAATTTTGACCCATGATTCAGCTATTAAAAAAATACAAAGCCTTTTTATTTGGGTTTATTATTATTGTACCGATTTTCTATTTGTTAGATTATTTTGGTCTTATTATTCTCCCAAAAGAAAGGACCTACGAAATTGTTATTTACGCTATCATTTGGGGATTCGCAATTGCTTTACCAATTTATCATTTTAAAAAGAATAGGAGAACAGTAATTAAAGCACTTAGCTTATTTGCACTCGTTTTTTTAGCATTGGTTATCGACTCTTACATGAAGATGCCTGATAATCCGATTACGCTGATTCTAATCCTTGGGTTTTGGCTAGGTTTTGCCTATGTATTAAGTCCTTCTTTTATAAAAAAATATTGGAAGCTAATAGTGTTTTTTTACGGTCCCTTGTTTTTATACTTCTTATACTTGAGGTTGTTTTCTGGGGATTTAGATGCTTATTTTGCAATTAAAGAAAGTTTCCCTTTAGTCGTCCTTTTTATACCGTTGCCAGTTTTATTCTTATTATGGGTTTTTGAGCAGTGGAAATGGATTCAAAATTTAAAAGC
>NZ_DBNGMQ010000052.1:0-5862 GCF_057126245.1 Yeosuana sp.
CAGTAACTCGTAAATCGCCTTCATTTTCTAAATCAATAAGATGATTATAGTTTTTAATGGTGTTATTTTTAATATCTAAATAGGATAAACCACCACTCTTAGTACCTATCCATAAATTGTTATCGCTATCTTTAAAAAGAACTTCAATGTTTTCATTTAAAAGCCCATCATATCCTTTACTTGGCTTAATATACTCAAAATCATAGCCGTTATATTTGGTAATCCCGTTTTCAGTGCCAATCCATTTAATATTTAAATCATCACTCACTATTGAGGACACATAGTTGTGAGACAAGCCTTGTTTGGTTGTAATAAAATCTATCACATAATTTACATCTTCACGTTGTGAGTATGTAAAAAAGTAACCCAAAACAAATAATATAGTAATTGCGTTTTTCATAATAAAATTTCACACTTGATTTTTATTTAAACTAAAAATTAGATGTAATAACAATCATAAAAATACATTTATAAATGCATCAAAATTATAGATTTTGAAAAATTAAAGATTTATTTTAAAATGAACTAATAAAATAACAGTTCTATTGCATTATGAACTAATTCACCCTCTTATTGAACTTATACGACCCGTAACTATCTTTTTATTAAACTTAAATTTGACTAGTACAGAATTTGATTCATCGTTTTAATAAAAACAGAAAATATGACGACTTTTAATAATTTCTTTAATTGGGTAATACTAATGGCATGTGTTCTATTAATTCCACCAAATTACATTAATGCTCAAACCAGCAATGCTTCAACTACTCATGTTAAAAGCTCATCACCAAATATCATCATCATTTTAGCCGATGATTTGGGATATCAGGACGTAGGCTTTAATGGATGCAAAGATATACCAACCCCTAATATTGATAAAATTGCCACACAAGGTGTAAAATTCACTAATGCTTATGTGAGTTATGCCGTTTGTGGACCAAGCAGAGCAGGTTTGATAACAGGGCGTTACCAAGACAGATTTGGATTTGGAAGAAACCCATTGTTTGCGCCCAACGATCCGGAAATGGGCTTGCCCTTAAGTGAAGAAACACTCGCAAGCGCATTAAAAAAAGGAGATTATAAATCGGTCGCTTTGGGCAAATGGCACTTAGGTGCTCATGCTAGCCAACGGCCGTTAAAAAGAGGGTTTGATGATTTTTTTGGATTTTTAACCGGTGGTCATCAATACTTTCCTGAATTATGGACCTTAAAAGATGAATATGAAGTAAAGGCTCAATTTGATGCTTATAAAACAAAGTTGTTAAGAAATAATGATAGAATAGAAGAAAAAGAATATTTAACAGATGCCCTTTCTAGAGAAGCCGTTAACTATATTGAAACATATAAAGAGGAACCATTTTTTATCTATTTAGCATATAACGCACCTCATACACCGCTACAAGCTACAGAAAAATATCTAAAGAGATTTGAAGATATAAAAGACCCTAAACGTAAAACATACGCAGCCATGGTAAGTGCTGTTGATGATGGTGTGGGAATAATACATGGAAAGTTAGAGGAATTAGGGCTTACTGAAAATACAATTATCTGTTTTTTATCGGATAATGGTGGTCCGGAAAAGACCAATGCATCAAATAATGGCATTCTAAGAGGGGGTAAAGGCGATGTTTTTGAAGGTGGTATTCATGTGCCTTTCGCAATGAAATGGCCTGCAAAAATTCCTAAAGGCATCACGTATGATGCCCCTGTAATATCTTTAGATATTTTCTCTACAGCAATAGCACAATCTTCAATTCCAATACAATCTAAAAATGAATTAGATGGTGTTAACCTCATACCTTATATAACGGGAGAAAAAAAAGATATGCCTCATGACTATTTATTTTGGAGAAAATTTGATCAAAAGAATGTTGCTATTAGAAATAGCGATGGACAGAAATTGATAATCAAGAAAGATCAACACATGCTTTTTAATTTAAAAGAAGATCTTTCTGAAACAACCAATCTCATTGAAAAAGACAACGACATTTTTCAAACGCTACAAACCAGCTATCAAAACTGGAATTCACAAATGTTAGATCCTATATTTTACGGATTAGGACATGATAAAGAATATAATAAAAAGCATCCAAACAGATTTAATAAACAAAATAAAAATTAAATGAAAAATTTGAAAGTAATATTATATTTATTAATAATCATTTTGAGTTCTTGTAAAAACAAGACTAAAGAAACCTCTCAAGTAGTAAAAGAAGATCGTCCTCCAAATATAATTTTTATTTACGCAGATGATTTAGGCTATGGTGATTTAAGTGCTTATGGTGCTACAGAAATAGCGACACCTAATTTTGATAATTTAGCTGCTAATGGTATCAAATTTACGAATGGTTACGCTACATCTGCTACCTGTTCGCCTAGTAGATATGCGCTTTTAACGGGGAGTTATCCATGGAGAAATAAAAATGCTAAAATATTACCAGGAACGGCACCTTTGCTTATAGACACGGCCCAAGTAACCTTACCTAAAATTCTAAAAACCCAAGGTTATCATACGGGAATTGTTGGTAAATGGCATTTAGGACTCGGTAATGGAAATGTTGATTGGAATACTCATATTTCCCCAGGTCCTAATGAGGTAGGTTTTGACTATAGCTATATTATGGCAGCAACTCAAGACAGAGTACCTACGGTATATATTAAAGATGGCTATGTAGATAATTTAGATCCAAATGATCCAATTCAGGTCAATTATGATGAAAATTTTGAAGGAGAACCAACTGGAACTGAAAACCCTGAACTTTTAAAGTTTAAAGGCGATCCTCAACATAGTAACGCCATCGTAAATGGGGTATCCAGAATAGGTTTCATGAAAGGTGGTGAATCTGCAAGATGGATAGATGAAGACATGGCAGATAATTTTTTAGCTAAAGCTAAGACTTATGTAAAGAATCATAAAGACAATCCATTCTTTTTATATTATGCCTTGCAACAACCCCATGTACCAAGAACGCCTAACCCAAGGTTTGTAGGAACCTCTGGAATGGGGCCACGTGGTGATGTTATTCTTGAGGCAGATTGGTGTGTTGGCGAATTTATTAAAACTTTAGAACAGGAAGGTTTGCTTGAAAATACGTTAATTATTGTATCGAGTGATAACGGCCCTGTTTTAGATGACGGTTATGAGGACCAAGCTATAGAAAAGTTAGGAGAACACACGCCGTCTGGCGAATTACGTGGTGGAAAATATAGTCTTTTTGAGGCTGGAACTCGTGTTCCTTTTATAGCTTATTGGAAAGGAGAAATTAAACCAGGTATTTCTGATGCTGTGGTATCTCAAGTTGACTTGCTTTCATCTATGGCTCAATTGGTAGGTAGTGATGTTTCAACAAAAGATAGTGAAAACATGTTAGATGTATTATTAGGAAAATCGAATCAAGGTCGCGAAAACCTTATTATTGAGGCTACTTCTAGAACGGCTTATAGACAAGGGGATTGGGTTATGATTCCCCCGTACAACGGACCTAAAGTAATTGTTAACAAAGGAATTGAAACAGGCAATTTAGATCAATTTCAATTGTATAATTTAAAAGAAGATCCACACCAAGATCAAAATCTTGCAAAATCCAATTCTGATAAGTTGAATGAAATGATTCAAAATTTTGAAACCATTAGAGGTAAAGGCTATGGTACCATAAGCCAACCAAAATTTGATTAAATAACTAATTTTATAAATGAAATTATATACAATAGTTTTTTTATTTTTAACCGTATTTGTTTGCAATAGCCAAGATTTAATCTGGACAGGCAGTGCCGGTAATAATGATTTTTTTGATGAAACCAATTGGGTAGATAGTAATACTAATCTAGCTCCAAGTCCAGGAGCTATTGATGCTGGCCAAACTATAAATTCAAACTTACAACTGCACAATGCCAGTGATGTGGTTATCGCTTCTGGTGTCATTAATTTAAATTCAGGGAGTTTGTCTGTCACAGCTTCAAGCCTTCAGGCCCAAGCTTTTTCTGGTGGAAGCATTTCCATAAATAATGATGCTTATGTAGATTTAAGCTCGGCAAATCCTTTTCAAAACAATGTGTCTATAAATTTTACTTCGGGAATTGGCTGGATACGAACGTTGAATAAAAAGGGGATTACTATTAATAATGACCATCTAGGAGAAATTACTGTTAATGGTGAGGTGTCAATTTATAAGTCTAATCTGCGTTTAGATAATTATTATTTAAACGGTACTGTTATTAGAAGTAACGATGTATCAACAAGTCCTTTAACGCTTTATGACAATTTAAATTTACAAGGTACTTTGGTAAGTTTAAGCTTAGATATTATCCATAGTGGCTCTGGAATTCCAAACACTATGAATGATAAAGGCGAATCATTTATTCTTAAAAAGGGGTATATGGCAACGTTTGCTGTTACTGAGGATGGTACAGGCAAAAGTAAAAATTACATAGCTTCTGAAGAAGATTTAATTATTAATGAACTGCCTACATATTTATTAAACACTATTTCTTTTATTAGAGTAATTCCATGGAATTGGGTTACTAAAAAAGGAACAGGTGGAAATAAAACTGGTTTAAACAAAACGTGGTATTATAACTGGGGAAATTCAGCAGAATCTGATTTAGAACACGAGTTTGCACCAATGTCTTGGGGTTTTGGAGGCGCAAATGATGACTCAGATATTGAAAAATATAAATCAAAGTATAATGCTACGCACGTCATGGCATTTAATGAATCTGATAATTGCAATGATCAATCAGGAAAATGGAACAATCTATGTGATACAGATGTCGCTGTAAGTACCTATAAAAATTTAATGAAAACTGGCTTAAGATTGGTTTCTCCAAATTGCAGAGAGAACGCTCCCTTTGGATGGCTTAAGGAATTTCATGATAAGGCAAATGCTCAAGATATAAGGATCGATGTTATCGGGGTACATTGGTACGATTGGGGGTCAAGTCCAAAAAATTCACCGAACGCAAATCCAAACAATGTTTTTAATAGATTTAAAAATTATTTACAACGAGTTTATGATTTGTATAAATTACCTATTTGGATTACCGAATTTAATGCAAATCCGAACAGAACAACTTCAGTGAATTATGAATTTATGAAGTTGGCCTTACCATACTTAGAAAGTTTAGATTATGTAGAGCGATATGCTTGGTTTCAACCTAATTCTGGTGTTGCAGATTATTATGATGGAACTGGAGCCACATTAACCAATGTGGGTACTTTTTATAAAAATCAAGTATCATCACCATCTATTCCTGATCCTAATGTAACAGCAGATAGTAATTTAGATATGTATTTCACATTAGGTATTAATGGCAATACTATTAATAATCCAATATTATTTCCAAATCCAACAAAAGGATTATTTACCTTAAAAACTTCTTTAGATATTGATTCATATTTCATTTATAATGTTCAAGGACAACTAATAAAATCAAACCAGAAGATAATATCACCTGAAACAGAAATAAATTTAACAAATGAATTGGATGGAATGTATTTGATTTTAATAAAATTGAATAATGGTAGTCAATCAATAAAAAAATTAATCATTAATTAAATGATAAAAAAGTATAGGGTATTTGTTACATTCATTTTTTTAGCTGCTATACTGCTTTCAGCAGCTTGTAAAAATAAAGCTCCAAAAATATTGATTATTGGCGATTCCATCTCCATTGGTTATTCCCCATATGTAAAAACATATTTTTCTAATAGAGCAATCGTTTCTCATAATCCAGGTAATGCGCAACATACAGGAACTGGACTATTAAAAATAGAAGAATGGTTAGAACATGAAAACTGGGATATTGTTCAATTTAACTGGGGTTTGTGGGATTTATGTTATCGCCATCCAGATTCAAAAGAAT
>NZ_DBNGMQ010000053.1:0-22683 GCF_057126245.1 Yeosuana sp.
ATTAAAAATACACCCATTTCTGCAACTTCCTTAGGATTTAAAAACTTTTTTAGTGGATGTCGCTCTGTAATAGCTTCAATCATTTTATCATTTCTTAATAATTTTGAAGCTAAATCGGTGTTAGTTACTGTTGGTGCAATGGCATTAATTCTTATTCTAGGTGCTAGTTCTGCTCCCAGAGATTTCACTAATCCTTCTACACCAGATTTTGCTGTTGCGATACTGGCGTGAAATGGCATACCTAATTTAGCCGCAACTGTACTGAAAAGTAAAATAGATGGTCCATCACCTTTTTTCAATATAGGTAGGTACTTTTGTATTGCTTTAACAGCTCCTAAAACATTTATTTCAAAATCATCTTTAAAATCTTGAATTGAAAGTCTTGAAATGGGTTTCAAATTTATACTTCCTGGACAATAAACGAGAGCATCTGCTTTTTCAACATCTGGTAATTTATCCTTCGTAATATCACTCGATATATGAATTAAGTTTTCATGTTCTTGTTCGGGCTTAGTTCGGCTAATATTAATGACTTTATTGTTTTCAACTAAATTTGAAACAATAGCATTTCCAATACCTTTACTACCACCTACAACTATTATTGTTTTCATGTATTATGGATTAATGGTTCAGATAGTTCTGTAATTCAGCAATCTTTTCAGCGGTATTAAAAACACCTCCGTAGTATGATGTAACCGTAGCCGAAGTATCGTCTTTTATTCCTCTTGATGACACACATAAGTGCTTAGCATCAATTATTATTGCAATATCTTCTGTACCAAGAATTTGCTTTAATTCTCTGGCAATTTGATTAGTTAAACGTTCTTGTACTTGAGGACGTTTCGCATAATATTGAACAATTCGATTTAATTTTGATAAACCAATTACTTTACCCGAAGAGATATACGCCACATGTGCCTTACCAATAATAGGGACAAAATGATGCTCACAATTGGAGTAGAAGGTAATGTTTTTTTCAACCAGCATTTGGTTGTATTGATATTTATTATCAAACAAAGCTACTTTAGGTTTGTTTTCTGGGTTTAAGCCAGAAAAAATTTCATCAATGTACATTTTTGCGACTCGTTTTGGTGTTCCTTGTAAAGAATCGTCTGTTAAATCTAAGCCCATAACATGCATAATCTCTTCAAATAGAAGCGCAATTTTTTCTTTCTTTTCTTGGTCAGATATTTTGAAAGCATCTTTTCGCATAGGCGTTTCTAAACCCGTAAAAAGGTGATCGTCTCCAATATCGTCGTGAGAGAACCCATTTAGTTTATGACCGTTTTTTTTCTTTAATTCTAAAATTTCTGAATTCATAGTAATCTTTTTTGTGTGCTGTCTTTAAGTACTCATATCTAAAAGCAAAGCAACGTTATCGTTTTGAAATTGAGTTGTGTGTTATATGTTTTTGTCTAGAGCATTTAAAACGACCTTCGTTAAATACTCTTAACTTATTATGTTTAGTTGCACGCCCTTGGACCCGTTTCCGCCACATTTTAAAACTACTAAGCTTTATTTCTCTACGCATAAGTTTTATAACGTCTTCTTCAGATAATTGAAACTGAAATTTGATAGCTTCAAATGGTGTTCTGTCTTCCCATGCCATTTCAATAATGCGGTCTATATCAGCAATACTAAGCTCCTTTGTAGTCTTCAAATTTATATTGTGTTTCAAATTCTACCTTTAAATCTAATAGTTTATTAAAAAAACCTCTGTTCTCTTTAAACGTTTGGTTATTTCTAAAATGAATAAACTTACCTTGAGCATGAATACTGCTTCCGTTCGTTTTATATATAACTAAATGATAAAACGGTATGATCCAGGTGAAGTTTTGTAATCCTTTATTTATTCTGATTAGTATTCCTTTGGGACGTAATTCTAAATTCGCATAATTGGTATCTGCAACTTTATTTAAATATGGTTTAAAATTAGGACTCGAATCTTCAATAACCATACGTTTTGAACCAACTCCCTTCATTTTAAATATCTGAAAAAAGGAATATGGTTTCCCAACAAGATCATTTATTATCTGGTCATTACTTTTATCGGTATATGTGGTATCTAAAATCATAGGGTAAAGATATGCAAATTTATGTTATGTTTAATATTAATATAAAAACATTAAACAAAAATTAACATTTTGTTGTTATAAATGAGGTGACTATGACATAAATCATACCATATGAATATTGTAACTAATAAATTTGAATTAAATTAAATAGGATATGAAACATTTATTATTAGGTAATGAAGCCATTGCTCAAGGTGCTATAGACGCGGGTTTATCAGGTGTTTATGCATATCCAGGAACACCTTCAACTGAAATTACAGAATATATCCAGAAATCTAAACTTGCAAAAGAACTCAACATTCATACAACTTGGTCAGTTAATGAGAAAACAGCTATGGAAGCTGCTTTAGGAATGTCGTATACGGGAAAAAGAGCTTTGGTTGTTATGAAGCATGTAGGTTTAAATGTGGCTTCAGATGTTTTTATGAATATGTCTGTTTCAGGAATTAATGGAGGACTCGTTGTTGTGGTGGCAGATGATCCATCTATGCATTCTTCACAAAATGAACAAGATTCTCGGTTTTATGGCAAGTTCGCTATGGTTCCCATATTAGAACCATCAAACCAACAAGAGGCTTATGATATCATGCATTATGCCTTTGACTATTCTGAAGAATTAAAATTACCCGTATTATTAAGAATAGTGACGCGTTTATCGCATTCAAGATCTGGTATTGAATTTAAACCAAGACGATTTCAAAATGAAATGCAATTGCCAAGCGATACATCTAGGTTTGCACTTATACCTATGAATGCCAAAAAACAATTCGAAAAATTGGTTCATAAAAAAGCGATTTTAGTAGAGCATTCTGAAAAGTCCTCTTTTAATGAATTAAGATTAAGTGAAGACAAAGAAATGGGAATCATTGCTTGTGGCATTGCTTATAACTATGTTATGGAAAATATTGGTGAAGACATTTCATTTTATTCAATATTAAAAATTTCACAATATCCGTTGCCCAAGGAAAAAATCAAAAATCTTTATAAGCATTGTGATAAAATATTGGTTGTCGAAGAAGGGTATCCTATAGTGGAGGAATTACTGCATAACTATTTTGATGCAAATGATAAGATCAAGGGCAAATTGACTGGGGATATTCCATTAACTGGAGAACTCAATCCAAATACTGTTGGTAAATCTATAGGGATTTTTCAAAACGACACTAAATCAATCCCCGAAATGGTAGCTAGTAGACCGCCACAACTATGTGAAGGTTGCGGTCATACCGATTTATTTAATACTATTAATGAGTTAATCCCGGAAATAGGAAATAAAAATGTTTTTGGAGATATAGGTTGTTATGCTCTAGGAACCTTACCGCCATTAAATACTATTAATACACTTATTGATATGGGCGCTTCTATAACGATGGCTAAAGGAGCTGCTGACGCAGGACTGGAGAATGCCATTGCGGTTATAGGCGATTCGACCTTTACACATTCAGGAATGACGGGATTATTAGATGCTGTTTATGAAAATTCACCCATTACAGTAATTATTTCAGATAACTCTGCTATTGCCATGACTGGTGCACAAGAATCATCTGCAGTCGGAAGACTGCATAAAATTTGTTTAGGTATAGGTGTACATCCAGACCATTTAAAAACCATGATACCTTTAAAGAAAAATCATGAAGAGAATGTAAAATTATTAAGAAGTGAATTGAAATATAAAGGTCTATCTGTTATTATTTCTGAAAGACCTTGTGTAAGATTATCGAGGGATCAAAAAGAGGAAATCAAGACCAAAATCGCTTCATTAAGTTAAATTAAAAGGATGAAAACAAATATTATATTATCCGGTGTAGGAGGACAAGGTATTTTAACCATTGCGGCCGTTTTAGACACAGCTGCGTTGAGCGAGAATTTATTTATTAAACAATCTGAAGTTCATGGGATGAGTCAACGTGGTGGAGCCGTACAATCTCATGTAAGAATTTCGGATAAAGAAGTATATTCAGACCTTATACCAGAAGGTAAAGCCGATTTAATTTTATCAGTAGAACCTATGGAATTGTTAAGATATATACCGTTTTTAAATAAAAATGGTTGGTTAGTAACGGACTCTAATCCGTTTATTAACACGACAAATTATCCTGAAAAAGAAGACCTCTATAAACAAATTAAAAAGTATCCTTATCATATAATTATTGATGCAACAGACATTGCAAAAAAAATCGGTAATTCAAAAGTGGCAAATATGGTATTGTTGGGTGCAGCATCTACTATAATATCGTTATCAGAAGATAGTTTACTAAATGCCATCCGTTCATTATTTAAACATAAGAGCGAAAAAATTGTTAATCTCAATATGGAAGCTTTTTTTGAAGGAAAAAGAATAGCTAAAGAATTTACAGATTTAACAGTCAATAAATAAATCGACCTTAATAGCGATTAATATGTTTTAATTTTTGAATTTTGGAGTACTTTTTTTACTGCTTTAGCCAAAATGATGACTCCTTTTTCAATACGCTCTTTAGGCATATTTGAAAATGAAAGCCGTAATCTGTCATCTTTTTTACTAGCAGGGTCAAAGGTTCTTCCAGTTACAAATACAACACCTTCTTTAATACTTTCTTTGAATATATCTGTAGATTTAATGTGTTCTGGTAACTTCAGCCAAATGTAAAATCCACCCTTTGGTTCGTTCCAGGTAATTTCTTTTGGCATATATTTTTCAAGATTGCTTTGTAGTAAATTTTTTCTTTCTAGATATTCACTTCTTAAAAAATTTAAATAGGATTCTAGCTTGTGCTGGGCTAAAAACTCATTACCCAATATTTGCATAAAATTAGAGGTGCATGCATCTAAAGCTTGTTTTATGGACTCAGCCTTTTCAAATATTTCTTGTGAAGAAAGCATATATCCCAACCTAAATCCTGGACCTAGAATTTTAGAAAACGAACCTGTATAAATTATGTCAACATTTTTATAACCATAAGATTTCATTGATTTTGTTAAGTGTTTTTCAGCTTCGTTAAAGTACAAATCGCTATAAGCATCGTCTTCCAGCAATATGATTCCGGTTCCAGACAAAACTTCTAAGAGTTCTTTTTTGCGCTCGGGAGTATAAATAATACCTGCTGGGTTATGATAATTCGGTGTAACATATAAAAACTTAGGCATTTTTTTTAAAGAGGCGATTTTACTTTTTAAGGCTTTTATATCAATGCCATCATGATCTATTGCAATACTTTCTATTTTAGCACCAATCGTTTCGAAGACAGATAAAGCGCCAACAAAACAAGGATTTTCAGTTAATATGGTGTCCCCTTCGTTTACAAACTCTTGTGTTATGATTGATATTGCTTGTAGTGATCCCGTAGTGATTAAAATTTTATTTTCATCAACAGGTAATCCTTTATTTTTTAAATAATCTTGTAGTGATTTAATTAATGGCGGATAACCTGAAGTTGGCCCATACTGAAAACACAATTTTTTTTTGGGGCTTGGTAGCGAGTTATAAATATCATCAATTTGTTTTACAGGAAATAAATCATTATTTGGCATGCCTCCTGAAAATGAAATCAAGCTTTTTCCAGAAGCTTGAGACATTAGTAGTTTAATGTCTTCAGAATGCCTAGAATTAACTGCGTTTGAAAATGCATACATAATTCACGGTGTTTAGATGTCTATTCAAAATAACGAAATTTTAATAAAATAGATTGTGATAAATGTCAGCTAAAGTCCTAAATTTAATTAGTTACTTTACCGTAATTATAGCACATTGTAATTATGCTTCATCCAAAATTAATTCATCCAGAAAGTATTGTTGTCATAGGTGGTTCAGATAATATTCACAGTCCTGGAGGAAGGGTTTTAAAAAACTTAATTCAGAATAAATTTAAGGGAGACTTATTTGTTGTAAACCCTAAACAAGACAGTGTTCAAGGTGTTAAATCTTTTAATAATGTTCAGGAAATACCAAATGTAGATTTGGCAATTATCGCAATACGGGCACCATATATTTTAGAACCTATAAAAATACTTACTCAACAAAAAAACACTAAAGGTTTTATTATTTTTTCTGCAGGTTTTGGTGAAAAAGATGCTGATGGTGCATTTTTAGAAAAAGAAATAGTCAAATTGATTGATGAGGTAGGGGGAAGCCTTTTAGGCCCTAATAATATTGGTTTAATTAACCAGTATTATGCTGGTGTTTTTACAACGCCTATTCCTAAATTAAGTGAGTATGGCGTTGATTTTATATCTGGTTCAGGAGCTACAGCCGTATTTATTATGGAAGCTGCTGTAGGTGTGGGATTAACCTTTTCAAGTGTTTATACGGTTGGAAATAGTGCCCAAATAGGGGTGGAGGAAATATTAGAATTTTTAGATGAATCTTTTAATTGTTCTTCAAGTTCTAAAGTAAAGCTTCTATATATTGAAAGTATTAAAAATCCAATTAAATTTTTGAAGTACACCAGTTCACTCATTAAAAAGGGTTGTAAAATAGCGGCCATTAAGGCAGGTAGCAGTGAAGCAGGTATCAAAGCAGCGTCATCTCATACAGGAGCTTTGGCCACTTCAGATGTGTTTATTGATGCCTTATTTAAAAAAGTAGGAATTATACGTTGTTATGGACGTAATGAACTTATCACAGTAGCAGGTATTCTTTTGCAAAAAGAAAGTTCTGGTAAAAATATAGCTATTATTACGCATGCAGGTGGACCAGCGGTGATGCTTACTGATGTTTTATCTAAACACGGTTTAAAAATTCCTTCCTTAAAAAGTACTGCCAGTTTGGTGTTATCAAAGCAGCTATTTGATGGGTCGTCCGTTGCGAATCCCATAGATTTTTTAGCCACTGGTACTGCAGACCAACTTGATACCATTATAGATTATTGTGAGAACAAGTTTGATAACATAGATGCTATGGTTGTGATTTTTGGAAGCCCTGGATTAAAACCTGTTTATGATGTTTATGATGTATTAAATAAAAGAATAAACACTTCTACAAAGCCAATTTATGCGATATTGCCATCTGTTATTAATGTTCATGAAGAAATAAAGGATTTTATATCAAAAGGGAATATTGCTTTTACTGATGAGGTTTTATTTGGAAAGGCTTTAGCTTCTGTTTATAATCAAAAGACAGCGCAATACAGTGATGAAAAGTTCGCTAGCAAACCTAATAAAAACATAAGAGACATTATAAACCGGTTGCCTGAGGGTTATATGCCTACAGATATCGCTATAAAAATTTTAGGTTATGCTGGTATAGAATGTGCTTCTTATAACACTGTAAAAAATCGGGAGGAACTTTTAATGATTTCAAAATCTTTACGGTATCCTGTTGTTGAAAAGGTAATTGGCCCGTTACACAAATCTGAAGTTAATGGTGTTCTTTTGAATATTTCAAATGAAAAGGGATTGATAGATGGGTTTGATCAATTAATTGCAATAGATGGAGCCCAATCGGTTTTAATTCAGCCAATGATAAGGGGTATGGAAATTTTTGTTGGCGCTAAAAAGGAAGGAAGTTATTCTCCTGTTGTACTCTGCGGACTTGGAGGTATTTTTGTTGAAGTATTAAAAGATGTTAGTGCATGCATGATACCCATTTCAAATAATGAAGCTTTAAAAATGATTAGCAGTTTAAAAGCGTATCCTATTTTAAAAGGTATCCGAGGTAAAAAGGGCATAAACATTCAGGCTTTCGCAGAAATTATAGCCAAAGTCTCAAATTTACTTATTATAGCTCCGGAAATTACGGATTTAGATATAAATCCATTATTAGCGTCTGATAACAAATTGGTTGCAGTTGATGCAAGAATTTGTATAAAAAGAGGATAGCAGTACTACAATTTTTAATTAAGTCTTTGTTTCAAAATTAGAAGTATGCTTTTTTAAAATACGTTGACGCTCTGTTTTAACAAAATTATCTTTTTTCATTTTCCATAAAGTATCACTCGCTTTTTTTCTAGTTTCTTTTATATCGACAATAGGATATGGATAATCTATTCCTAATTTAAAATTATAAAATGCTTGGTCTAGTTCTGTCATTAAAAACGGTTGATGTGCAAAAGGCACTTCCAAATTCTTTAATTCTGGCACCCATTTTTTTATGAAATTAGCCTCTGGGTCGTGCTCTAAGCTGTTTTTTATGGGATTATAAATGCGTAACATGTTTATACCGGTTTCTCCGGCTTGCATCTGTAACTGCGGAAAATGAATCCCGGGTTCAAAATCTAAAAACATTTGCGATAAGTGTTTAGACGCATCTTGCCAAGGCTGCCATAAATTATGTGTGAAAAAGGAAACTATTAAAGCTCGCATTCTAAAATTTAAATAGCCGGTTTCGTTGAGACATCGCATACAAGCATCGATTAAAGGGAATCCTGTTCGACCTGTTTTCCAAGCATCTTGATATTCTTCAGTTATATCCTTTTTTAGTTTCTGAAATCCTTTATTAATACTTTCTTGTTCCATGGTATTTTCCATTTCAAACTTTTGGACAAAATGAGATTGCCATCTAAGTCTTGATATAAAGGCTTCTAAAGGTTTTTTATCTTTTACGGTTTTCTTAAGCTTTTTTGTTTGTTGATACACTTCGCGAATAGATAAGTTTCCCCAAGCCAGATAAGGAGATAATCTGCTACAGCCTGTTCTTGATAATTCAGGTTTTGAGGTATGAAACATATAATTTTTATGTCTTTTGTCAAAAAACGATTCTAAATATTTAAGCCCGGTTGATCTTCCTCCTTTTTGAAAAACGGAATCTTCATGGCTGTCTAATGACATGCAAGTAAACATAGTTTCAAGCGATACTATTTCTTTTATATTTAACAACTGGTCATCCTTGGGATTAAAGTTCAAAAGATTCGAATCGAAGTAACTATTATTTCTTTCTAACCAGTCTTCTCTGTCTTTAAAACCACGAAAAACGCCGTTATTTATGGATTCATTCCAAGTGATTAAATTGTTTTTACAAAATCTTTGAAATGATTTATCTCTATTATATGTTGCTAAAATTCCCGTTTCTTGATGCGAAAACACTTCTGATATTTGAAAGATTGTAAGCAATTGATTTATAGTGGCAATAATATCTGATTGTACAATTAAAATCTTAGAATTGTAAGTTTGCAATTCAGTATTCAAATCCGCTAATGATTGTTTTATAAAATTCCAATGGCGTTCACTGTAGTGCGGATCGTTAATAAGAAGTTCTTCAAAAATATAAAGCAATAAAACACGCTTTCCTGACTTTAAAGCATTAAAAATGGCCTCATTATCATGAAGACGTAAATCGCGTTTAAGCCAGACTATTTGTATTTGGAGTTTAGTATTCATTTTGATGTTCTATAATATGTTTTGCTTTTAATTTTATTTTCTGTAATTCGGTTTTATCCATTTTATCTAATAGCTTATACATCATACGCATTCTAAAATTAGTTTGTAAAAACGGTCTTTTATCATCAAGAAAATTCCAATACAAACTATTAAACGGACAAGCATCGTCTTCAAATTTCTTGTTTTTGTTATAGTGGCAATTTGTGCAATAATCACCCATTTTATTTATGTAAGAGGCAGAAGATACATATGGTTTAGTTGCAATTTTTCCACTATCGGCGTACTGACTCATACCACGTGTGTTGGTAATTTGCACCCATTCAACAGCATCGATATAAATTCCTAAATACCAAGCATCAACATCGTCTGGGTTCGTTTGTGTCAACAAAGCATAGTTACCAGTAATCATTAAGCGTTGAATATGATGTGCATAACTATTTTCCAATGAATTGTTTATACAATGTTTAAGGCAATTCATTTTCGTATTTCCCGTCCAAAAGAAATGCGCTAGCGTATTGGTGTTTTGCAAACTATTTTCTTCTTTAAACGCTGGCATAAGCGCCCAATACATGCCTCGCATATATTCTCTCCAACCAATAATTTGTCGAATAAAACCTTCTGCCTGAGAGATATGGATGTTATTTTTATGAATGGAATGATAATTAATAACAGTTTTAACGACATCTTTTGCTGAAATTAATTTAAGATTCATCGCAAACGATAATCTTGAATGAAAAAGGTATTTCTCGCTTGTATGCATGGCATCTTGATAATCGCCAAAAGACACTAATAAGTGCTCACAAAAGTATTTAAGTTGTTCTAAGGCTTGCAATCGGTAAATTGGGAACGAAAATAGGTTATCATTACATTGACCTATTGTTTTAATGTTGGCCTTTTTTATATCTTCAATAACTTCTGTGATATCGTTGTTAAATTCAATTTCCTTCGGTATTAAGGTGCTACCATTCCATTTTTTTCTATTGCTTGCGTCGAAATTCCATTTCCCACCTTCTGGTTGATTGGCATACATTAAAATATCATGTTTTTTACGCATATATCTGTAAAAACTCTCCATAATAAATTGCTTTTTACCCTTAAAAAAGGTTGCTAATTCATCTCTGTCTGTGTAAAAATGTTCTGCTGAAACTACGTTAGTTTTGATAGCTATGGATCCACAAAATTCAGAAAGCTGCAGGTCTAATCGGAATTCATCTGGATATATGTATTCAAAACGTTCAATATTATATTGCTGAATTAAATGCTTTAAATTATCAACAAGATTATGGGTGTTTTCTTTGTCATTGATTTTAAAATAGCTGACTTGATGTCCCATATTTGTTAAATCTAAATGAAACTGACGCATGGCGGCAAAAAAACCAATCAGTTTTTGAATGTGGTGTTTCACGTAATCGGTCTCTTGTTTCATTTCAAAAAGGCAATACAGCACATCCCGGTCTGTATTTTTAAACCACGAATGTTTAATGTTAAGTTGATCGCCTAATAGGAGTCTAAGTACTTTCATTTAAAACAGTGTTTATTGAAGCCATAATTTTTGATATTTCCCGTGGGCATCGTAACGCTGTGCTTGTAAGGAGACATTAAAAACTCGGTCTCTAGGATCGTTACCAACACCTGAAACATATAACCAATTGCAATAGTTACTATGAACATTATAATCAATAAGCATCGATTCGAAATACGCAGCACCAATTCTCCAATCTAGTTGTAAATTTTTAGAAAAAAAGGATGCTACATTTTGTCGGCCTCGATTGCTCATCCATCCTGTTTTTTGTAATTCTAACATGTTGGCATTAACAAAAGGAGAGGAGGTCTTGCCATTAATCCATTTTGAAACCAATTGTTTATCGTTATTCCAGTCGTATTGCTTATTTAAAATACCGCCAATTTTAAAAATGCTATTGCCTTGTTTTAAGGCAGTGTATTTAAAATAATCCCTCCAAATCAATTCAAAAACCAGCCAATAGGTTGAGTCATTTTTAAAATGTGTGTTTTCAAAACGTTTTATTTCCCAATAAATGGTTCTAGCGGATATACTTCCGTTGGCAAGCCAAGCTGAGAACTTTGAACTGTAATTAGTTCCTATTAAACCATTTCTTGTTTTTTTATAAACCCCTAATTTTTTGGTTTCAAAAAAATAATTATTTAAACGTTCTAGAGCGCTAGATTCACCACCTTTGAAAGGGAACGCAGAATGATGATGCCTTTCAAAAGGTGCGAAACCTAATTCTTCTAATGATGGAATTTTGGTGTTATTTTCTAAGGTTGAAATTACTTCTGACGCATAATTTTCCACACAAGGACTTACTTTACAAGTAACTTCAACTTTTTTTCTGAAGTTTGTAAATACCTCCGGAATATTGTTAAGTTCTTTATAAACATGTTCTGGATGAAATAGAAATTGATCATATATTTCTTTAAAAACAATGGATTCTGGAATATTTTTTTTTACACGTTCAATCGTTTTTAGCTCTTCAAAAGTAAACTCTTTTTCTAGGTAAATGGCGCTTACTTTCTGTGATTTTATGAGTTTATGTAAGCCGTTTTCAGGAAAATCTAAATATACAAAAAGCTCGATATTTAGCGTTTTTAGATTCTCCTTTAAATTTTGAACTGTTTCAATTAAAAACTGTGCTCTAAATTTATCTGTTTTTTTAAATCCGAAGGGTGTAATTTCAAAATGCCTAGTGTCGAACACATAAACAGCAATAACATGCTTATTATTCTTAATGGTAGCGTTTAAAACTTTATTATCTTGTACTCTCAGATTGTTTTTAAACCATATTAAAGCCGTGTTGTTTTGTTTCGTCTGCATTTTTCACTACAATATTTTACATCTTCCCAATTCTTTTGCCACTTTTTTCTCCATGTAAAAAGCAAACCACAAACACAACAGAGTTTTTTGGGCAGGTTTGACTTATTCATTTTTATGGTTGAACCAGTTTTTTTATCATTCCGTTAAAAATAAATCCATGAAACGGAAATACACTAAACCAATATAATCTGCCAGCAATACCACGTGGTCTGAATGTGGCCGTTTGTTTTAATAGGCCATTTTCTATTTTAAATTCTAACCAAGCTTCACCAGGTAGTTTCATTTCAGCATAAAGAAGTAACTTTTTCTTTTTTTTATCACTAAAAATGACTCGCCAAAAATCTAAAGCATCTCCAGTGAATAAATCTGTTGGATGGGTTCTACCCCGACGCAATCCAATGCCTCCAAATAATTTATCTATATAACCTCTTAATTTCCATAAAATATTTCCAAAATACCAGCCAGTTGAGCCTCCTATTGACCAGATTTTTTGAATTGTTTTATCCTCATTAATAACTTTTAGTTCTTTGTAATCTGTATAGCATCCAAATTTTGGGACATTGACATATTTATGGATGCTTTTTTTTAAGAGTCCACTGCTTATCATCGAGTCTTTCCAACTAGAAACAATACTATTTTGCTCGATTTTTTCAAATGCTAATTCAACAGCTTCCCTATAGGTTAACGGATTAACATTTAGAACTTTATTAATCTTACTAGGTTTTCCTATAATTTGAACACCCATGCTATCTACCAAAGTGGCTGCAAGTTTGTGAGATGTAGATGTGACAAAATACAACCAGTATGATGATAATTTGGGAGTCATTATTGGAACAGTAATGATATGTCTTTTCAGTTTACGAATTTGTGCAAACTGCAATAGCAAATCTCTATATGTAAGTATTTCTGGACCAAAAATATCATAGGATTTATTAAAAAGTGAATGATTGTTTTTTGCGGCAGAAAGAAAGGTTAAAACGTCTCTTACGGCTATAGGTTGTGTTTTAGTATTCAACCATTTTGGAGCAATCATGAAAGGTAATTTTTCTACTAAATCTCTAATTATTTCAAATGAGGAGCTACCTGAACCTACAATTATACCAGCTTTAAACGTTGTTAATGCATATTTTATTGAAGCCAGGGTTTCTTCAACATTTTTGCGTGATTGTAGGTGTCTTGATAGTATTTCTTCATTAGTAATACCGCTTAAATAAATAACATGCTTTACTTGAGTTGTTTCAATATAAGTTTTAAAATTTATGGCACATTGTGTTTCAAGAAGTTCAAAATCTTTTGATGCATTGGACATGGAATGGATTAAATAATAAACAACATCTATGTCTTTTGGGATGTTATATAAAGTTTCTGGATTTAAAAAATCAGCCTCAACTATTTCAATATGATCTTCTTCTGAATAGTGCTTATTTACGCGAAGTTTATCTCTAACAGCGCAAACCACAAAATGCCCTTCATTCAATAGTACTGGAATAATACGTTTGCCAATATAACCTGTGGCACCTGTAACGAGAATTTTCATCGGTTTTAATATATTTGTTTAATAACCAGATGTAAAACTTTACGATAGTTTTTTAATTAGATTTTTGGTCTCTGGTATTCTAATCTTATTTTTAATTTTGGTATGGTATAGCCATCTAAACCATTAATAGAGGCAATATTTGCTTTAGATAAATTAACAAATCCATCGTCTTCTAATAAATCATCAGCGATATATAAATCCTTAATTTCTCCTACCAATAAAATAGTGTTATTTATTTTTATGTGGTACTCTTCAACATATTTCATCGCCATTTGCAATGGAGCTTTCTTAACGAAAGGTACTAAATAATTAGCTTTGTATTCCTCTTCAAGTGAAGTAAAATCAAATTCTGAGATCGATTTATCATATTTAGCCGATGTATGGTGTGCATCATTCAAAATAGATTCATGTACATGATTAATTGTAAAAAACCCTGTTTCCCTTATGTTATCATATGTATTTCTAATAACAGTCGTTGGCCTTAAAAAGAAGCCTAATAAAGCAGGACTTGAACCAATATGTGTTACAGAACTAAAAATAGCGACATTGCTAACACCACTTTGAGATTTAGAACCAATAAGATTAGCAGATTTATAACCTGAGCAGCTGTTAATTAAGTT
This sequence comes from Yeosuana sp., assembly GCF_057126245.1. Lineage (NCBI taxonomy): Bacteria > Pseudomonadati > Bacteroidota > Flavobacteriia > Flavobacteriales > Flavobacteriaceae > Yeosuana > Yeosuana sp. The sequence goes on from NZ_DBNGMQ010000053.1 coordinate 14,359, forward strand.
AATTTTATATAGATGACGCATGTCATTTATATCGTTCTGAGAGAAATGAGGCATTTTTTATAGATTTTTGAAATTGTTAATTTTAATGTTTTGTGCTTTTAAGTCAAACATTAAATTGTATAGTCCAAAAAAGGTTCTGTTCATGTATATAAAATGTTTAGAACCTCTATTACCATTCATTTTACGGAGTTCCGTATTTTTAGAATAGCGTTCTCCTAGTTCAGCTATCTTTCCAAAAAAACTAATATCAGAAAAGTCAAAATATTCATTTTGAAATGGTTGTGTAAGCAAACTTAACATGTCATAGAACATTTCGGTAAAAAATGCTAATTCTTCTTTAGAATCATCATCACGTAAAATCTCTAATTCATATAGTTTAGTGACAAAATAATCTTTATTATTTAAGTTTTTTGATACAGCCAGTTCAAAATAGGGAATATAAAACTCATCAGGTATTGTTTTCATACAACCAAAATCTAAAGCGATAAGCTCACCTTTTTTGGAGACTAAGAAATTACCAGGATGAGGGTCTGCATGTACCTTTTTTAATTGGTGAATTTGAAACATATAAAAATCCCAAAGTGCTTGACCCAATTTATTCGCGGTTTCCTGATCAGAATTATGAGCAACAAATTCGGATAGATGCTCACCTTCCATATAATCCATTGTGATAATACGGTCCGAAGATAATGCTTCATAATAATTAGGAAACGCAAGGTTAGAAATGTGAGAGCAAGCGTTAGCGATTTCTTTACTCTGACTAATCTCTAACCTGTAATTTGTTTCCTCAATTAATTTCCCTTCAACTTCTTTAAAATATTTATCAGATCCCTTACCTTTAATGTTAAACATGCTCATTGCAATGGGTTTAACCATTGCAAGATCTGATGCAATACTTTGAGCAACGCCTGGATATTGGATTTTCACAGCAAGTTTTTTCCCATCTTTCACTGCTATATGTACCTGACCGATACTTGCAGCATTCACAGACGTTGCGTTAAAGTAATCAAATAATTCATTTGGTGTTTTACCAAAATAATTTTTAAAAGTTTTTAATACTAATGGTGGCGACAATGGCGGCACAGAAAACTGTGCTAACGAGAATTGTTCAACGTATGCCTGTGGAAGAATGCTCTTTTCCATGCTAAGCATTTGAGCTACTTTTAAAGCACTTCCTTTTAATTGCTTTAAACCATCATAGATATCTGATGCATTATTCTTGTTTAAACGTTTTTTCGCTTCTACTTCTGTCTTAACAAGCTTATCACCATAATATTTAATATAATTCACTCCAACTTTAGCTCCGGTAGACACTAGTTTTGATGCTCGTTGAATTTTTGAAACTGGTATGCTATCTATGGTTTTCATTAACAAATATTTAGTTCATGTGCATTTTTTCCTTGAAAAGAAATTTCCCAAGGTCTATAACACTTTTTAAGGGTGCAATGTTTAATATATCAAAACTTGTATTCACCGATTTTTCAATGTAAATATCCGTTTTTTCAAAACCGGCTGATGTATCATCAATCCAAAACTTAATGGCTAATAATAATTGAATCCAAGCCGACTCTTGAAGGGCTTTTTGCTGAATTTTATCGAACTTTTCTTGTTTAATATCAATTGTTTCAATGTCAAGATTTCCAATATAGCTATTGAAACTTCTTTTTAATTCAGACAAATAATTTAGAGTTTTGAGACTTTTTTCGTGTCCTTTTAAAGCATAAACCACATAACTGCGATTGGCTGTAAGGTTTTCGAAAAATGTAAAATAAAAACTCAGCAGTTTGTTTCTGGCGTCAAAAGATTGGTAATCACTATTATTTTCTAAACCTTCTAATGAGTTATCAAAAAATGCTTTAAATATATGTTTCTCAATAGCCTCAAAAGATCCGAAGTTATCATAAAATTGGGATTCTTGAAAATTATTTGCTTTAGAGAAAGCGTAAACAGATTTTGGTTTTTCATTGTGTTCTAATACATAATCCATGTACCAGGTTATAATATCTTTAGAGGTAATTGACTTCTTTTTTGCCATGACTTTTAAATTATTCAGTAAATATACAAAATGTTTAATGTTTTTTATTAAAAGTTAAACAAAAATTAACAAATAAATAAGGAATTCAATCTAAATTTTTATAAACCAAACAATTTGTTCTATAGGGAGATACTTATTTAAGGTTTCATTAACAAATTTTAGATATGGTATTTGTTATTTTTATGACAAATATTTATAAACGATAATAAACGCTATTTTAAAATGAAAAAATTACTAGTATCAATTTTTGTGATAACATTTTCTTTTGTAGGATATTCACAAATAGAAACGCCCCAACCAAGTCCGTTTTCTAAATTAGAACAGAAAGTCGGTTTAACCGATGTGACTTTAGAGTATTCAAGACCTTCTATGCGGGGTAGAACGATTTTCGGAGATCTTGTTCCTTATGCTAAACTTTGGAGAACAGGTGCAAATAAAAATACGATGATTACTTTTAGTGATGATGTAACCGTAGATGGGCAAACCCTAAAAGCAGGTTCTTATGCTATTTTTACAGTTCCTAATATTGAATCTTGGGAGGTTATGTTTTATTCTGACACAGAAAATTGGGGAACACCTCAAAATTGGGATGACAGCAAAGTGACAGCGAAGGTTACTGCTCAAGTTTATAATTTACCTATGAGTATTGAATCTTTTAGCATCAATATAAATAATATATCTAGCTCTGGAGCTGAATTAGGAATAATGTGGGAGAACACTTATGTTGGAGTTGAATTTAAAGTTCCTACAGATGCGAAAGTAACTTCTGCAATAACTAAGGTTATGAACGGGCCATCAGCAAATGATTATTATGCTGCAGCGGTTTATTATTCATCTGAAGGAAAAGACATTTCTAAAGCAGAAGAATGGATGGAAAAAGCCATGTCTATGATTGAAAAACCTGCTTTTTGGCAGTTGAGACAGCAATCATTAATTTATGCTAAAGCAGGTAAGAAAAAAGCGGCCATTGAGGCAGCTAAAAAATCTTTAGCAGGGGCAGAGGCAGCAGGTAATGCTGATTATGTAAAAATGAATAAGGATTCACTTAAAGAATGGGGTGGCATGTAATTTTTGCTTACTATAATTAGTCGTTCTGAAAAAAGAAGACTATTATTAATTAATTTAAACCAGAACAAATAAAGGTTCTGGTTTTTTGTTATGTCTAAAATGAGGTGTTTGCTTAACTGTTTGTCATACAATGAATATCTGACTTTATATATAGACAAATAAAATTAACATAAAGTAATAATATCTAGTCTTTGATAATTAATAACGAAGATTAATAGTGTGTCTCACTTGGTCTAAAGTATTGATGATGAGTTTACTGAAATCATAAGTCATAATTGGACTCTCTTTTTTACCGTTTCGAATTAAATCATTAAAATGAACAATCTCATAACGATAACCGATACTTGAATATCCAAAGTCTAAAGTTTCTAAACGGCCTTCTGAATTTATTGTAACTGTGGTAGGGCAGTGAAATTGCCTATTGATTTTTATTGACGCATTTTCAAAAACCAAAAAAGCTTCTGTAGGTAAAATCTCAAGTAGAGAGCTTTTTAAATAGGCTTTAATATTGTTTTCATAATTAAAAATCATGCTACAAGACGAGTCGGCTCCATTTTCAAAAAAAGTTGCCTCAGCTTCAATTCCGATAGGTTTCCCTAAGGTTGATAGTGCCGCAAAAATAGGATAGATGCCAATATCTAAAAGACTACCGCCTCCAAGAGGTTTATTAAAGAGCCTTGAACTATTATCAAATTCGCGATAAAAGCCAAAATCGGCTTCAAGCTTTAACAGATTCCCATAGGTTTTATCTTTTATAAGTTGCAAAACATATTGGTAGTGCGGCAAAAAATAGGTCCAAAGGGCTTCCATAAGCAACGTATTATGTGTTTTTGCAGCAGAAATCATCTCATTGACTTCATCGGCATTCATTGCGAAAGGTTTTTCACACAATACGGGAACCTTATGTTCTAAACAAAGCAACGTATTTTCTTTATGAAGTGCATGTGGAGTCGCAATATAAACAGCATCAACATTTGAATCTAAGACTAAATCTTTATAACTGCTATAGGCTTTTTTAACCTTGTAATTCGAAGCAAACTCGTCTGCCTTTTCTTGAGATCTTGAAGCGACAGCATAGAGTTGGGCACCATCTATTTCGAGTAAATCTTCAGCGAATTTATGAGCAATATTACCGAGACCAATAATGCCCCATTTTATTTTTTTCATGAATAAAGTTTTAGATTACAAAATAACCAAAAGCTAATAATATAATTGTAAAGGCTAATAAAATAGTTTTATCAATTTTAGAAATCTTTTTAAAATCAATTAGAAGCGCTAAAATCATAACTAAAAAGCATCCTACAAAATTCAACCATAAAAACGGTAGATTAATTAGTTCATATTCATTCAGCAAAAACAAACCAATTACTAGAATTTGAGTTATTAAAGCAGCAATAAAAACAGCACGTCCTTTCACGAGCTTAAAGAAAAATGCTAATAAGAATATACCCAAAACATTACCATAAAAAATAGAACCTATAATATTTACTAACTGAATTAAGTTTTCGAAAAGGTTGGCTATACAAGCTACCATTATGGCCATAATCCCCCATGCAAATGTGAACCATTTAGAGGCTTTAACCATCTGGTTTTCGGTTTTCTTACCAACATTTCTTTTGTATAAATCCATAGTGGTTGTAGAACCCAACGCATTTAGCTCACTGGCAGTGCTTGACATGGCAGCACTTAAAATAACCGCTAATAATAATCCTATAAGGCCTCTAGGTAAATTGTTTAAAATAAAATGGATGAAGACATAATCTTTATCATTACTTTCAACTTTTATTTGTTGTTTCTCTCCTGCCTTATCAATAAGGATTTTGGCTTTATTTCTGATTTCTTTATCAGAATTATTTGATATTAAAATAAAGTTTGAATTTTCTTTTAAGTCTTCACTACTTATAAATTTTTTAATTTGTAATTGTTTGGTTTCAAAATTGTCTTTTTGCTCTTGTTGAAGGTTATGGTACTCATCGGCATATTCAGAATTTAAAACAAGTTCTGTTGCGATTGGATTGAAATTTAAAGGCGCTTCATTAAATTGATAAAACACAAAAACCATGACACCCACCAACAAAATAAAGAATTGCATAGGTACTTTTAAAAGACCATTAAATAATAAGCCTAACTGCATTTCCTTAACAGATTTCCCTGACAAATAACGTTGTACTTGACTTTGGTCTGTTCCAAAATAGGATAACATTAAAAACGTACCACCAATAATACCACTCCAAAACGTATATCGATTATTAAGACTAAAACTGAAATCTAGGATTTCCATTTTACCACTTGCACCAGCAATATCAAGTGCTTTAGTAAAAGTGATGTCTTGTGGAAGTTTGCTTACAATTAAAAAGAAAGCCACCAACATTCCAATAAAAATAACGACCATTTGATGCTTTTGTGTTACGTTTACGGCTCTCGTTCCACCCGAAACGGTATAAATAATAACTAATAAACCGATGATGATGTTTAAGGTTAGTAAATCCCAACCTAACACAACCGATAATATAATGGCAGGTGCAAAAATGGTGATACCCGCTGCCAAGCCACGTTGTATTAAAAATAAAATAGCTGTGAGTGTTCTTGTTTTTAAATCGAACCTATTTTCTAAAAATTCATAAGCGGTATAAACGTTGAGCCTATGGTATAACGGAATGAAAACCATGCAAATAATAATCATTGCTATAGGTAAACCAAAGTAAAATTGAACAAAACCCATACCATCGTTAAACGCTTGTCCAGGAGTCGATAAGAAGGTAATGGCACTGGCTTGCGTTGCCATAACGGATAGGCCTATCGTCCACCATTTTGAAGTATTGCCACCTTTTAAATAATCATTTACGTTTTTGCTTCCTCGGGTTTTCCAAGTACCGTAAACGACGATTGCTAACAACGTAAGACCCAAAACGACCCAATCAATCCAATCTAATGTTTTCATAGATTAAAATAATTTCATGATTAGATAAAATGCAATAATATAAAGCGCATTTGCAATCAAAATGATTGAATAAAGTCTTAACCAGCGTTCTTTTGGAACTTTTTCGTTATTCATTTTTAATCGTTTATTTTGGCTTCGAGTTTTATGTCTTCTTTTCCTATAGATAGCATATTTGCAAATAATCTGTAAGCACCCGCAACACCTTCTGGAAACTCTCTAAAAAAACTCAAGCCCGTGTAAATATAATATCCATTTCCATATTTAGCTACCAATAGGCTTCCGTCTTTAGGAGTTTCTCCTTTATCATTCATCGATAAAATAGGAGTGAAGTCGCTCGACCATTGGCCAGGAAAATATAATCCACGTTCTTGGGTCCAACCTTCAAAATCCTTTTGGGAAATTTTATTAGGATAATTTAATAAGGGATGATTAGGATTTAAAAAACGAACTTCTGAATTTTCATCTGTAACGCGATCTCTTGAAAGTGTTAGGTTATAAGGAGCTAGGGCATCTATTTTTAATCTGGAATTGGTATTATATTGTACAATCATATTTCCGCCTTTTTTAACAAAATCAAATAAAATAGTCTGCTTATATTTTAAATCTTCAACGGTGTTGTAAGCTCTTATACCTACAACAACAGCATCAAATCTCCTTAAAACGTCTTCATTAATATCTTTAGGCTCAAGTACCACAACATGATATCCAATTTGTATAAGACTTTCAGGTACTACATCGCCAGCGCCTTGAATGTAGACTATATTTTCACCTTTCTTTTCAATGTTTAAGCGTACAACTTTGCTTTCACTTGGTAATAAAACTGTTTGAAAGGGAATATGGTCATAATCTATCTCTATAAGTTCTCTTGTGTAAATATGATTACCAATATGAACCATGGGGGTTATTAACCCTTCACTTTGATTTTTAGGTGGAATTACTGTAAAAATAATCGTTTGTTCCTCGTCTTTATGGGGTATTGAAATATTTTGTTTTTCAGGAAAAACACTCCAATCTTTTGGGTATACCAATGATACATAACCTTCAACTAAATCTTTTCCTGCTTTTACAATAACCTGTATATCTTTTTGTTTGTCATTTTCAAAAATGATAACATCTTCAGATATTTTTACTGATACTTCAGGTATTATAATAAATGGTTTATAAACTTCTCCTTTAACAGGGTCGTTCATTTTATAAATAAGAGGTCTGGTAAATTCTATGGGCGTATTTTCAATGTCTAGTTTAAATATCGCATTATAAACAACAGGGGTTTCTGGCTTCCCAATAAGATTCATATCATCAACCTTATACATGCCTAATGTCCCTTTTGAAGTAAGCCAATATGGTGTTGTTGGCTCTTGTTTATTTGAAATGACAATCGTATCATTTAAACGTTCTCTCTTGTTGTTTTCTAATGCAAAACGCTTGTACAATTTTTTACTTTTACTGTCTTTAATAGTTAATCCTGTAAAAACAATATTGATATCACTGCGGTTTATCATTTCAATGTCTACGGGTACGTTAGAATTTTGTGTTGCATGATTCGTACTGGCTGCAGCTTCTAAATATAACCCCGAACAAGCAGTTATTATTTCCTTTATCTCCTTGGATTTGATGACTCTCCAATGTGCATCTTCTATATTTTCAATTAACTTATAGGCTTCAACAAGTTGAGGAATGGATGCTGAGGGGTTCGTAAAATCAAAATTAGATTCAACTTCATGAAGTATTTTACCTATTGCATCTCCACCTTTTACCCGGTTCCATGAGGTGTCAATACCATCAAAAATATTCGCTTTATCTTTTGGTAAATCACCTTTTATAAGCTCAATATACTCAAACTGCTCACCTCGGCTTCCAGTACTTCCAAAACCTTGAGATTTGTGTTTACTTCTGCTTAACGATGCAATTTCAGGATTACTTAATCCGCTTAATGGAAAATAAACACCTGTGTCAAGACTCAATAAATTTGTTTTGTCGGCTGCATCAAACTTTTTCTGGCTGCCATAAAACCACCATGAGGTATTAAAAAACGCTCTTTTTGGTTGCCATAAATTTGTGCTTTTTAGTTGTTCAGGATATGCTAAAGGATTATTTACTAAATCAAATGCCTCAACACTTAACATTGCAGAACTCGTATGATGACCATGCGTGCTTCCTGGGCTTCTATGGTCAAACCTATTAATAATAACGTCGGGTTTAAATGCTCTTATGGCAAGAACGACATCGCTTAAAACTTCTTTTTTATTCCAAATGGTCAATGTTTCATCGGGATGTTTAG